>NZ_CP100406.1 GCF_024218775.1 Haloarcula marina
ACCAACAGCGCCGGTGACGGCGTGGGCATCATCTTCGAGGGGGCGCAAGCATGACGGAGACGAAGGGCGGCAACATCATCTTGCGCCGCGTCGACGTGCCGGACCATGTGGACCCCGGCGAGTCCTTCGAGGTGGACGCGCTCGTTTCCAACGGCGCGGCCTACATCAACCCGTGGGACGGCGACAAATGCGGCCTCGCACCGCCGGGCTACACTATCGAGGTGGACTTTCACGGCCCGGACGGAGCGACCCGGACGAAGGGGCCGATGTGCCACACGACGACCGAGGTAGGCACCCGCGACGAGACGTACACGGCGACGTTCACGGCCCCAGAGGACGGCGGCGAAGTCGAGATTGAGGCCAACGTCAGACTGCCCGGTAGCGGCATGGAGACGGGCACGGAGTCGGCTGTACTGACGGTCGCAGAGGGACACGTACCGACGCCGGAGCCTCCCGGTGACGACTCCAACGGGGACGGCGGCGGCGGCCTCGACCTCGGCGGCGCTGGCGGTCGGAACCTCAAGCTCGCCGCTGGAGCAATCGGACTCCTCGCGCTGTTGTGGGTGCTGGCACCCTACGCACAGCTCGGGGCGTCTCTCTCGGGAGGTGGCCGCTGATGGACCCCATCACCGGCTACGTCGTGCAAGCGGCGGCTATCGTGACGGCGGCGGCGGCAACCTACGTCGCCGCGGCGGTCCGGCAGGTACTCCAGCAGGTGCAGGCCAACACCACCCGGAGCAAGCGCACCCGCCAGCTCGTCACCGGCGAGGACAGCCACCTGCGGGGCGTCCTGCCCCGGCTTCGACTCATCGAGGAGCGCGTACTGTCGACCGTTCGCACCGTCGAGAGCGAGGAGGGAGGCGAGTAATGCCGTTCCTCCAAGCATCCGCTGGCGGCGGCTGGGACTACGTGCAGGCCGCCGAACCCGCCAACCCCGAGAAGGGCGATTCGTGGTACGACACGGACGGCGGTGCAGACGGACAGGGTGAGGCGAAGGTCTACGACGGGTCGACGTGGGACGTGACCGGCTACATCAGCCACGACCAGCTCAACAACGTGGCACCCGCCGACCATCACGACCCCGTGACCGTCTCGGCCCCGCTGACGCGCTCGGGACAGGCACTCGCCCTCGCAATCGGCAACGCGCTCACCGTCGACGGCAACAACGACCTCGCGGTAGACGAGTCGGCCATCTCGCACGACAACATCGCGGGCGTCTCTGCCGCCGACCATCACGACCCCGTGACCGTCTCGGACCCGCTGACCGAGGACGGCACGCAGGGCCTCGCGCTGGCGCTGGCGTCGAACCTCCGCGTCAACGGGACCGCCCTCGACCTCGCCCGCAACATCGAGGTGGGAGACGACTACCGGGGACTGCACCTCCGAGGTACCAACGCGACCGAGGAGAGCGACACCGCCGACAAGTGGGGCGTGCGGAAGTACCAAGACGACTTCCGTATCCGGCACTATGACGACTCGGCGGCGTCGTGGAGTAAGATGCTCCGCATCACGCCCAACGGAGAGGTTCGCATCATCGAGGGACCGTTACACCTCGAAATGGGCAACATCACGGCCCTCAACAAGATAGAGGCGTCTGGTACCGGAATCGAGACGCTATGGCACGCGACCGATAATCACATCCGCTGGCAACGGTACGACGACCAGCGGCAACTATTCCGTCTCGACTTCGACGCGATGACCGCCGAGGCCGTCGACGCCGACCTCTACGAGCAGGGCAACCGCGTGGCGACTCGTCCGTATGTCGACGGCGAGGTAAGCACGCACGAGGGACGGACTGACAACCCCCACAACGTCACCGACGACCAGACCGGCGCGGCGTCGGCCCTCTCGTCACACGCCGGGGACGCTGACGCGCACCTCGGGACGCCGACCGACGAGAGCGGCACGCTGGACCCCGGTAGCACCGGCATCTACAGCACGACCGTTTCACTCACGAACTCCTACGTCTCGGGTTCCGCGACGGCTGGAGTATTCGACAGCGGCAACGAGTGGAGTCCCAGCCGGGGAAGAACCTACGTCGAGAACTACACCTTCGACGGAAACGGCCACATCGACGGGTTCGTACTGCACTACGAGACGGACACCAGCAGTAGCGATTACGTGAAGTGGACTTTCACGGGCAACACCGCATGATAGCACTACAACTCTCACAGATTCCGACCCCAGATGCACAGTCTCTCGCACTCGCCGTTCTCTGCCTCGTGGCAGGTATGGCGGTCCCGACCCGGTACGGCATGGAGCGCATCGAGGGCTTCGGTCGGTGGGTCGCGTCGAAGCTCCCGTACAAGGCTCCGCCGGGCAAGGAGAGCGAGCAGGCGATGGCCGACGCGGTGTACGGCCCTCGCGTCGAGGACGCCGACGCTGTCGACAGTGAGGAGCAACAGCCGTGATGTTTCCGTATCACGTCGTTCCCGACGGCAACGCGGCCCTGCCGCACCACTACGTGACGATGCTGCTGGCGGCGCTCGTGCCGGTCCTCATCGTGTGGGACGACCACCGCGACAGGGAGCCGTGGATAGTCCTGAGCGGCATCCTCGGCGGCGTCGTCGCCTTCGGGCTGGTGTGGCCGCGCTATCCCGTTATCGGCGCGACGCTGACGCTCGCCGCGAACGCGGTGGTGATACTCGCTCCCTTCCGCCCGGCGTGGTCCGAATACTGGCCGCGGCGTCACCGGGTAGCCGTCGTCGTCTTCGCGCTCATCGCCGCCGACGACTCGGTACAGCACGCGCTCGGGTGGCCGATGCCGATTGATTGGGTGTGGAAGCACGGCGGGCGGTCGGCGGTCGTCGAGGTGTTCGGCGCGGTCGCTGGCGTTTGACTAGTATTCGGATGCCCACACTAATTCGGACGAAGTAATTTTATGTGTATTTGCAACTAATCGAGCATACAACTCGTATAAAATGGAAATCCCATCATATTCCGAATTTGTTGCAGAAGCAGGTCCTGCGGAGTATATCGGAGTTTTAGAAAGGGCCGTTGCTCTTTTTCTCCCATTCTTGACGGTTTATTCACTGTATGTCGTACAGACTACTGGGGAGAGGTACGGCCTCTACGCTACGATAGTTCTTGGACTGACATTTGCACTGTGGAATATAGCTTTCTCCGAATACGTATATCGTTATTTAACAGATTAACATCTCACTATTCCCGTCGTGGAGTCGGATATTTGTGCCCGAGAATCCTCTATTCTAGTGTAGACCGTAGTTTAATACTTAGTCATCTGGACTGCAACTACCGTTTGGTACATCTGCTTGTTAAGCTCTGTAGTGCCGTGCGTTGGCGAATTCTTAACTTGGTGTATGCCACTTCGAGAAGTATATGTCTGCCATTCAGACGCACGACCTGTACGGGCTGGAAATAGGGGCTGAACCTAAAGATAAACCGTCGCCGGTTCTGTGGACAGACTCTCAGCCGACTGTTGAGATTACCTTTTCAAACAACTCTGATGTACAGTGGCGAGAAGATACGACAGTTCATTTTTTCATCGAAATTGACGACGACGTGGTGTGGTCGAGGAACGTCAAGATGGGCACGGAGCTTGCACCGGGTGAAACGACCACAGTGACCGTTGAAACTGGACCATTGACCTATGAAGGCCACGCAGTCCTCGGATTTTCTATTAAATCCGGTATCAATATAAAAAGCGAGCCTCGGTCTCTCGAACCTGGTGATTCTACATACACACTACACCCTACAAGTGCGTTCAGCGTTTGGGACCGTTCGCACTATATTTCGACGGTGAAGCGCCCGAAGCAATTTCAGAAATGGATTATCTTTACATCAGTCGTTCTGATCTTCTTCGCAGGTGTCCAGTTATGGCTCGCGTATTTTCCGCCGGGGTGACGCTCAAATTCACCCTGAAAGAGAAGTGTGACAGCATTTCACAACTTGGGAATTTCTTCTCAGTAACCAACAAGAGAATGGGCCGAATGACCCTCTTTTGTACTGACCAACGCACGATACCCAAATCCGGTGCCCGAGAACCCGCCATTCTGGTGCAATCTCGCTCTATCTGACCCCTGCTGACCCCCGAGTTCACCGAAAAAACTAGATGTTTTGCAATAGAACTGGGGAACGAGTGCATGAGGCTGAAGGACTACGACAACGACGACGGTAAGCGGGTGTGGCTGTCGGACGACGAACTGACGCGATTCATCGAGCAGGCCGAGACGCCGCACCAGCGGTTAGCCTTCCTGCTCGCCGGTCGGGTCGGACTGCGGCGCTCGGAAATCGTCGAGGTGTGCCCGCAAGACCTCGTCGACGGTCCGACCGGCGACCACATCCGCGTGTGGGAGAGCTACGCGAAGCGAGACAAGTACCGAGAGCCGCCCGTACCGAAGGAGGTTGTGACCATCGCGGAGACGCTGGCGTACCAGCAGGACGACGACGAGCCGCTGATAGACGTGGCGGGGTCGACGGTCTACCGCTGGGTCCGACGCGCCGCCGACGCCCTGGAGGCCGAGACGGACGACCGCGGCTGGCAGTACCTCGACGTTCATGACCTCCGGCGGACGTGGGGCACGTACCTACTAGAGCAGGGCGTGATTCCGTCGGTCGTGATGTCCTTCGGTGGCTGGGAGGACTGGGACACGTTCAGGAAGCACTACCTCGGAGAGTTCAGCCCGGAGGCGATTCGACGAGAGCGGGGCAAAGTCGACTTCCTAGAGGGCGGCGACGAAAGCGCCGAGGTAGTCCAGATGGGGTCGCTAGAGCCATCCACTAGGCATCATAAAGCTAACTGAGGGCTATCGTGCGAGGAGGTTTGGTGAATTTTATCAGAATAAGTCTCTGCCAAACTTACTCCCTATCGACTGTGTGTTGCTTTTGCCCATCCATCATAACGAATTCTGTCTCATCATTCCATATTCCTGGGCCATATGCGTTTATTCCGTGTTCAATTGCTTCCTCAAAGCTCATTCCGTATTCTAACTCTATATATTGTGGTTTGATAGCTCGTTTCACATGACCAGAAATCGGATAAGTATACTCAGTGTAAACAATTACTTGCATCACAAGTGCAGAATAGCCTTCTGCTATCCAATCATCAACACTATAAGGGAATTTGTCAAGCGTCATCTCATCTGAGGCGATATCAATATACACCGGACCTGCGAAAGTCTGATTCAATTCCTTGGCTTGTAGAACTTCATCACCAGTGCTGATTCTATCCGGTCGGGTCAAAGGCATCAAAAACCCATCTGAACCGTTTTTCAATACCTCTGTGACATATTTTCCTTTCCCACTACCCGTATTCTCTGACTCAACAACGCCACGTACAATCACCTCTAACTTGGGGTTTTTTGCCAAGGCATCACCGTAATTCGACAATACCACAAATAACCGATTTTCTATGGCAAAATAATCTTCAATAGTTATCAATGGTGCACGCTCTGACCTCATTAATTCTGTCTGGTTATCTAAGATATCTGATTGCCTTTCTTGTATCGCTATAACTTGTTCTTGTAGTTTTGCTTGCTTAGCTACTGCTTGAGTTTGTGTTGATTGCTCACTGGCCATTTGAATATACACCACTAAAAGAGCAAAAGAGAGGATAACGCTACTAAAAATCCCAACGGCGCGAAGTACGGATACTGTCGGAAGAGGCGTCAAATAGAATAGAGCAGTAGTAAAAGCGCCCACACTGCCAAAAATAAGTACAAAGCTGACTATTATACCTGTATTTATTGAGGGGAGCCTATTGAAAGACCAATTCATAACATTCTACCAATACGGCTTTACACTCGCGTGCGACCAGTTAGAGGGCGTTGCGAAACGGTCTTTGAATACCTTGCTCGGCTTGGGTTCGGGATAGTGTTCAGCGTCGAGGTCGCCCTTCAGGTACAGAATACCCTCGCTCGTCAGGTCGTACATATCTCCATGAATCGGCTCGATAAACCCGGCGTAGTGTAGACACATGCACCGCTCGCGGATTCGGCTCTCGGAGGCGCTGAAGCCGCGTTCACTTTCGAGCAGGCGTGGTGAGGCCCATCCCTCGGAGCGGATGAACTCCATGATACGCTCGTCCAACTGTTCCATCCAGTAAGCCGACTTTCTCCCGTCCATCATTCAGGCTTGCTCGTGGTTCTCGCCAGCGCTGGGGCCGTTCTCATCGACGAAGGATTTTACTTCATCCGGTGCATCTTCGGACGTATCTATCTCGCCGTCTAAGTAGCGTTCTCCTCGCTCTGTAATTGTGTAGACTCCATTTCCTAAATCCCGAAGTAAACGATGCTCAACCAACTTCTTACACCGCTTCGAAATATAGGACCGGGTGTATCTGACGTAGCCACTGTCTTTCATCTCTTTTGGACGGCCAGAATCCTTCTCACGAATATATTCTAGGATTCTGTCGTCCGCAAGCACCATCCAATCTCCCGAGTATCGCATTATTGGTTAATTATCAATCTCTGGGGGTATGATAGTGCCGGGAGAGTCTTCTGAGACGCAGTAGTGATTTTTTAGCCACTGCGTAAACTATATGTCTCAGCGAGTAATTGCTAATTAACGCATGGCTCAGAGAAGCCTATCAGTGTCTATCTCGATGCCGCTTGAGATGGACCAAGACATACAGAGAGAAGCAGAGAGGCACGAGATGGGGTACTCAGAGTACGTCCGCCACATCATTCGACAGGCGACGGACTCACCATTTGAGTGCCCGGAGACGGTGCTGTGTACGGACGAGAACCACCGGACGGAAGAATCTGAGAAGGGGGCCGCCTAAACTATGTCCAGTAGCCTCAAGGCCCCCGAATCGGACGACGGTAGCGGCCAGCAAAAGAGTGACGACGCGGAGGACGGCCCATGAGCGGTGACGCCGTCGACCCGGAGGACCTGCCGGGGAGCTACACGCCCGCCGTCGTTCAGCTCGCTTCTGAGGGTCCGGTGTTCGTGGCCGACTACTACACCCTGAGCAGTGGGTGGGTTGCGGTCCGGCAGTGGGACGGCGAGCGAGTGAAGGTCCCACCGCACCGGGTGTCCACCATCTCGGAGGTTCGGGTACAGAGCTACGGTACCGACCGGACCTGCCTCAAGCGCCGCGTTGCGGACGACGAGCGCCGAGAGATGGCGGTGTCCGACACGACCGCCGGTATGGTCGTGCCCGACGCGGTCGAGGCGACGCCGCCGACCAGCGAGACGAGAGCATGACCGCGGCGCAGGCACAGCTACGGGACTTCGAGCCGGACCTATCGCCGCTCACGGAAGCAGAGCGAGAGGTGTACGAAGCAGTCGAACTCGGCGGCTTCGGCGTTCGGGAGTATGGGCGACACACCGGGCGGAAGCCGGGGACTGTCGGCAACCTGTTGGGCCGCGCCCGCTCGAAGGTCGACGTTGAGGGGGTCGAGTGGAAGTGACCGGCCCGCCGTCACTCTCGCCGCGTGAGGCGAGGGACCGCTATCTCGACCACCGACGCACCGAGGCGTCGGCGTCGTCCATCAAGTCGTGGCACTACCGACTGAAGCACTTCGTCGAGTGGGCCGACGACGAGGGAGGCATCGAGGATATGCGCGACCTCGACGGCTGGACGCTCGACGAGTACGAGACTCACCGCCGGTCGGCGGGCGTCTCGGCGGTGACGCTGAACGCCGAGATGCAAACGTTCAAGAACTGGCTGGAGTATCTGGCCCGCATCGAGGTGGTCGACGACGGCCTCCCCGAGAAGGTCCACGTTCCGGGCGTCCCCGACGGCGAAGACACGAACGACGAGATGCTTGAGCAGGGCGACGCCTACGCGCTCATCCAGTCGTTCCGAGAGAACCCGGAGCGTCGAGGGACGGACAAGCACGCCCTGCTGGAACTGCTTTGGTTCACGGGCTGTCGCGTCGGCGCGGCTCGTTCGCTGGACCTTCGAGACTACCACAGCGAGGAGCAGTATGTCGAGTTCCGCCACCGTCCGGGTTCGGGTACGCCGCTGAAGAACGACAGCGACGGCGAGCGAGCGGTAGGCTTGCCGCCGTCGGTGTGCGAGGTGCTGGATACGTACGTCGACCAGTACCGGACTGAGGCCCACGACGACGGGCGACAGCCGCTTTTCACGACGGTTCAGGGCCGACCGGCGGAGAACACCCTGCGCGTCTGGTGCTATCTCGCTACCCAGCCGTGTTTGCACGAGCTGTGTCCGCACGGGATGGAGCGAGATACCTGCGAGTTCGTCCACGTCCACCATGCGAGTAAGTGTCCGTCGTCGGTGTCGCCGCATCGGGTCAGAACGGGCAGTATCACGTGGCAACGGGACATGGGCCTCCCGGCGGAAGTCGTCGGGGAGCGCGTGAACGCAACGCTCGAAGTGATTGAATCGTACTACGACAAGGCGACGGCACGTCAGCGGTTGGAGCAACGCCGTCGGCCATACATCGAGAACCTACAACTGGAAGACTGAGACGATGAACCCACCACACTTTGTTTCGGCACGTTCGCACCGTCGGAGCGGTTGCCCACGAGGGTATTTGATTCCTCGGCGGTCCCACTCCAAGGCACGTCAGCGGTTGGAGCAACGCCGTCGGCCATACATCGAGAACCTACAACTGGAAGACTGAGACGATGAACCCACCACACTTTGTTTCGGCACGTTCGCACCGTCGGAGCGGTTGCCCACGAGGGTATTTGATTCCTCGGCGGTCCCACTCCAAAATAAAGGAAAGCGGCCCTCTATGCCGCTTTTTCACTTCAACGAGGTGGTCAGCGTGAGCCACGCGGCTGACGCCCACCTCGGGGAAGTCTGTACCATCTGCGGCTTCGTCATCGACCGCGAGTTGAAACGCTGTCCGGCGCTCGACGAGGGAGGCTGTCGGCCATGAGTCGCGCCGACCGTAGCTGGCAGGCAAGCGACGACCTGCCCGGTATGCTGGGCGGGCCGTCGACGCTCTCCATGCCCGCCGACTGGACGCTGTCGACGGCGTGGCAACGCGCACAGCAGGAGGACGACGAGGGCGGCGCTGTGAACGACGCCGAGCGCATCGTCAGCCTGTCCGACGGCGACGACTACCACCGCGTTCTGTGGGCACTCACAGGCCGCACACTCGCCGCCGAGTGCGACTGCGCGGGCTACAAGTTCCACAGCGGATGGTGCGCTCACGTCGCCTCTCTGTGGTGGCAGTGGGTCCGTGGCGGCATCGTCGTGACCCATCTCGACACGGGGCGTCAGTACCCAGCGCCACCAGCATGGCTCCGCCTCGACGACGACCCGACCGCTTACGACCACCTTACTCCTGCCGAACTCGACGCCTTCCTCACCTGCGACCTCGGGAGCCTCGGCGTTCGGGAGTACGCACGGCTGTCCGGTCGGTCGCCCGGCACTATCGGGAACCTGCTGGCCGACGCCCGAGAGAAGACGGAGGGCCGCCGATGACGCGCACACACGCACCCGCCCTAGCGCGAGACCTTCCGGCGACCCCCCGCCCCCCTGTCCTACAAGTACTATTCCCGTCGGCTGTCAGCGCGCCGTATGGGGATTTCGCCACGTCTTACGAGGAGGTGTCTAGTCAGACATGACCGGCGGGAACCAACTGCACGAGGAGAGCGGGAACGACAAAATCACGTTCCGGCTCCCTACGCACCTGAAAGAGCAGTTCAAGGAGCAGGTCGACAACATGAGTGCCGACCTCGAAAAGTACGTCCGCCAGCAGGTCAACCAGCCGAGTGAAGACGGCGGACTCGAACCCTACGCTGACCCCGACAACCGCGACCTCGCTGTTGCGTACCGGACGCTGTGCAAGAAGCGAACCAAGAGCGGTATCGTGCGGGGCGAAACGGCCAAGCGAGCGCTGGCACAGGCCGTCGACAACATCGACCAGACCGACGCTCACCGCCTTCTCCGTCGGTTGGAGAAGCGCGGATACGTCCACCTCCAGAACGGGATTCCGCCGAGCGACTATATGGCCGTCCACGTCCGCCCGTACTCCCGGCACGACCCCGCGAAGGGAGGTGTGAGGGCAGATGCGTGAGCAGTCTGCGAGCGGAACGTACCGGGTGACGCTTGACAACCCTGCCTCGAACTCCCGGACGCACATCCAAGTCAAAGCAGAAGACCGACGCGACGCACGCCGTCGTGCGAAGCGTGACTATCCGCGGCACGTCGTTCAGAGTTGCACGGTAGTTGCGGACACTCACCAGCAAAGAGATACGTAGTCAGTCGGCTACTGCATTCTTTTTGCTTGCTTAATTATCAATTTATCAACAGGTTTTATTTCTAGTAAGTCCGTCCGTTCTCGCGGAGGACCTTACTGAAGTGACTGAGCGAATTGAGTATGGAAGTAAAGACGCCGCCGACGCGGCGCGAGAGAGACGAGAGGACTACCTGTGCCCGGTAGACGACGACCGGCGGCTGTTGACCGTCGCGTACGTCTCCGACACGCCCGACGCCGTGTTAGAGGACGAGCGCCTGCGGGCCGAGGACGGCAAAGGCGAGCGGTCCAGCGGCCCCGGTCAGGTACCGCTATCTGACGCCGAGCGCGACCGTCTCGACTACTCGCAACCTCGCGCCAACGAGGGGCACGCCCGGTCGGTAAAGGGCATCGCGCAGGCCGAGGGCGTCGAGGACTGGACGAGCTACTACGACGGCACGCTGACGGTGGACGAGCATCGAGAGGTGATGCAACGAGCTGGCCGGGAGTCCGGCGACCAACGGCGTACGGAGAGCGTCGAGGAGAAGGCGGGCCGGGCCGCCCGCCGAGCGCGAAAGGAAGGGTGCGACCACGCCGAAGGCGGGTGTGAGAACGGCGACCCCGAGGCGTGCGAGTTCCTTCAAAACGTCTGCGGCTACTCCGAGGATGAGGTGGCACAGTTCCTCGACGACGACCGCGACGACGAGGGCGAGCAAACCGAGCTGGTGACGGTCGGCGGCGACGAGTACCCCGAGATGGAGCTACGGCCCGAGGTAGCCGGGGCACTCCGCAAGAGCTGGACCGGCTACAAAGGCGCGATACGGGAGCTGGAGGCGGCCATCTCGCAGGTGAGAGAATCGACCATCAACGCCCGGCAAGCGTGGCGGGCCATCAACCGGATTCGGGAGGCGAACGGCCAAGACGAGATGCACCCCGACCGCCTGCACACGCTCCTCGACGCCGCCGACGCGATGCCCGGCAACATCCCGATAGTGAGGACGCTCGACCACTTCGCAGACTCCGACGAGTCCGACCCCGGCGCGGCCCCGGTCGACGCGGAGGACGGCCCGGAGAGCGCCCAGCAGTTCGCCGCCGAGCAACAGGGCACACTCTCGGTAGGGGTGGAGAGCGAGGAAGCCGCCGAAGAAAAACAGGTGACTCTCACCGGAGCAGACGACGCGGGCAACGAGACGGCCCCGACCGCGTGGAGACAGCAGGGCACGACGTGGAGCGGCGGCCCGCACTCCGTCTCTCTCGACAGTCCCAGCCGTGGCGTATGGGTCGTCAGGCTGACCGGCCCCGCCGGGCCGATGGAGATAGTCGAGACAGACGACGCGGCGACCGCCGAGGAGGTGGCGGAAGCCTTCACCGACCGACTCCAGCCCAACGAGGTGACGGGACACAACGCTGACAGAGAGTTGCAGGAGGCCGCCGCAGAAGCGAAGAAAGAGGCATACCCCGACAGCGGGGGACTACTCGATTACTGATGAAACAGCCATACTACTGCCCCGTAGAGGGGTGCGACCACACCGGGGGCGCGTCTCTCGCGTCCATCCGGTCCCACATCAACGCAAAGAGCGACCAACAGCACGACTGGGACGCCCTCAAAGCCGACGTGGAGGCACAGACAGAGGACGACGACCCGGACGAGCAAGGCGACGACCAGCAAGAAGCAGACGGAGAGCAGGCCGAGGCGCCGGAATCCGACCCGGACGAGCAAGGCGACGACCAGCAGACGACCACCTCAGACATGGACCAAGCCGACGAGTACCAGCAACAGCAGGCGATACAGCAACAGGAGAGCGGCGAGAAGCAGACAGAGAGCGACCGAAGCAAGCAGAATCAGGCGAATCAAGGCGGCGGGCGAGGCGTCCCTATCGGCAAGGCGCTGGCCGCTGTCGGGTTGCTCGCTTTGCTCGCAATCATGGCGACCAGAGAGAGCGAGGAGACGAGCGAACCCGTCGAGATAGAGAGCGAGGTTGCCGACGGCGACGGCGACGGCGACCGCGACCGCGACGACCGCGACGACGCCGCCGACGCAGACGGAGGCGTGACGTGGGATGAGTGAGGCCGATACCGACGAGTCCGACCCCGGCGCGGCCCCGGTCGACGCGGAGGACGGCCCGGAGAGCGAGTCCGTCGAGGAGGACGACCGCCCCGAAATCGAGGGCGAGGAGAAAGCCGACGTGGACCTCGATGCACTCGGTATCGACTCCGAGGAGATAGAGGCCGAGGCGGGCGCTCAGTCTGACGACCAAGCCGACGACGACGGCGACGAGGCGACCGACGACGGCGACGAGCAGGCCGACGAGATGCCCGACCCCCTCGAAGGCATCGAAGGCGAGTCGTGGGGGGACCAGTACGTGACGATGCTGGCACTCGTCCTCGGGGAAGTGGCCGAGCAGAGCGACGGCGAGACGGGCAAGACTGCCGAGGACATAGAGGAGCTGGCCCGCGCCCCGCCTGTCGAGCTGGACCAGCAGGTAGACGAGTGGCTGGCTCAGTCCGGCGTCGGTCAGGATATACCGCCGGGGCAGGCACTCGCCCTCGGAACTCTCGGCATCGCTCTGGTGGTCATCCTGACTGAAACGGACCTCGCAAAAGACGCAATGGACGCCCTCAGCGGCGAACTGACGGACGCACTCAACTTCTGACGATGATGGACAAACTCAAGCAGGCGCGAGAGGCAAAGGCCGAACTCACCAACCCCCACGAAAGCGACCGTATCCGCGCGCTCGCTGACGTGCTGGCCGAAATCCAGACGGAGCAACGGGCGGCAGTCATGGACCAGCGCGACACCCTCGGCGTCGAGGCCGCCGACGACGTGGACCGACTCGACAAAGAGGAGCGGGTAGCCGAGATTATCGACCTCGTGGACGGCTACGGCCCCGGCGGTCCGTCGCTGTCTGAGGTGTGGATTCGGCAATGCGGCCCCGAGGAGCTGGACGGCGAGGAAGCCGCCCAACTCGCTCACTACGCCGAGATGACGCCCGAGGAGTGGGACGCACAGATAGAGCGATGGGCCGACACGTACCGGGCGAACGGGGCCGACTCGATGCACTCGGACCGTTCGCTGGCCGACGCCCACACCGTCAATACGTGGGGCATCTCACTCTCTCGCTTCGAGGCGGAGGTAGTCGAGTTCGACCGCGCCACCGCCCTGACCGACATACTCGCCGGAGCGAGCGAGGCGACCGAGGCGGCCATCCGCGCCAACACGGAGGGCCTGCAATGAGGGCCACCCGAGGCGACGTGCTGGAGGCAATCGGCGTCGGCCTGCTGGTCGCCGGACTCGTCGCCGCCATCGAGATGCACGGGGCGTCGACGGCGACCGGCGACCGCGACGACCGGCCAGACCACGCGATACTTCGGGAGGTGGACCTGACCGCGCTGGCCGAGGGAGACGCGCAGACGGTCGGCACGGCACAGGGCGAGACTATCCGGCTGACGACCGCTGACGCCGCCGAGGAGGATACCGAGGCGTGAGTAGTCTGCTACTGGCGGCACAGAGCGGCTGGGGCAAGTCGTTCCACGCTCAGGCGTGGATGGAGACGAACGTAGCCGACGCCGATACGTACGCCGCCCTCACGGTGCTGGACTACTGCGGAGAGTACCGGGGACTCGTCAAAGCAGGATACGCCGCGCATTGGATAGTTGGGCCGCGAGAACTGCACTTCTCCGTGGACGACTGGCGGGCAATCCTCGACGAAAATCCGATGCTCGTCTTGGAGCGTCACCACCAAGTGACTACCGACGAGTGGCGGCAGGTCTGTACCAAGATTGCGGCGGCGTCGAGGACGCTCCGGCGCGATGAGCTGGTAGTTGTGGATGAGGCCCACTTCGTCGCACCCCAGCAGGTCAAACTGCCCGAACCCATCAAGGAGATAGCGACGACCGGGAGAGGCGAGGGCACGTCATCCATGTGGGTGACTCAGCGACTCGCGGAGATAGACCTGACCGTGAGTACGCAATGTCAGGAGCGGATTCTAGGCGGGTTCCGGGGCGGCGACCTCGGGGCCGTCGACGTGGAGTACCCCGACAACCTGCACAACCCGGCGGCCAACGTCCCGGCGTCGACTCTGACCGACGAGCTGTTGCCGTCGGACCGCGAGACGCCGACCACGCTCCAGAAGCATACCGACGAGGACGGCCACACCATCGGTAGCGAGTGGATATACAGCAACAACGACGGCGAAATCCGCCGTATCAACACTCAGCACGTCAACATGGAAAGCACGCACTACGGGAGTCAGGGCAACCACCTCCAAATGCCGGAGTACAGCGCATGAGGACACAAATAACACTCTACGGAGACGACGCCAAACGCTTCGAGCGGATACAGGAACGTATCGGCAAGGACCGTCCCGGTAGTACCCCGTGCAACGCCGAGGCGGTCCGGGCGCTGATGGACATGGCCGACCTCTGACTGGCTCGGACAGTCCGGGCAAGCCACAGGTTGCTATCGTACTTCTTCAGTTCGTCGGTATTTGATGGGTAGAGGAGTCGTGCGTAGGGTTGCATGGATTTTAGTAATGCAATGTCGACCCTCGCATCCGAGGAGTACGTCATGGACGTAGCCCTCGTGATGGGTGGATTCGCTGCACCGGCACTCGTCAAGCACGGCGTCGAGAACAAGATGGGCAAGGACCTCCCCGACGAGGCTTACGGCCTGACCGTCGCGGCGGGCGGCGCTGTCTACGGCGGCGCGGGCCGCAAGGTCGCTATCGGCGGCGGCGTCCACACCCTCGAAGCACTCCGAACCCGCGTGATGGAGGGTAACTGATGGGACAAGACCTCTACGCGTCGAAGGGCAAGAGTGCGGAGGCGGTCACTCCGGTTCAAAACGCCCCGTCGAGTCCGGTCCCGACGCCCATCCTCGAAATCTCGCCGGAGCGCGGCCAGTTCCTCCGAATCCTGAACCAAATCGCACGCGGTGAGATGCAGGGCCTCCCCCTGTATCTCGACCTGCGCGACAGCAACGGCGACCCGCTCCCGGTCAACACCACGCTGTACCTCGTCATCGAACCCAACGGGCACACGGGCCAGCTGGTCGTCTCCGAGGTGGTCGAGTCCATCGACCAGTACGTGACGCTATCCATCACCGAGCAACGCAACGTCGACAACATCGACGCCTGCAAGCTCACTCTCCAGTTCCCCGAGTCGCACCCCTCGAAGGCCGGAGAACCCACCCCGTACGTCGACGTGCGCGACATCGACACGGCGTACCTGATGTGTGATTCGGCGGCACAAATCGACTGGTCGGAGTCTCAGGCGTTCATCGACTCCGCCGCCGTGGAGCAACGGAGCCGGTAACTCATGGAGGCAGAGCTAGCCGAGCGACTGGAGCAGACGACCCGCCAGCCGGGGCACATCACCCCGGAGAAGATGGACACGTCGGTCAACTCGCAGGGCCAGCGGTCTGAAATCGGCACCTACCGAGTCGATACGGCGCACTACATCCGACAGGGGCGCGACAACCCCTTCAAAGTCGCAATCCCGGCGTACGAGAAGTTCACCAGCGACGGGAGCGCGGGCGACTCCGAGACGTTCAGCCTCACGCACGACCTCGTGGACAGTCCGGTTACTCAGTCGGTCGTCGTGTGGCTCGACGGCACGTACTACGGCACCCCGGACGCCGTGGACTACGACGCCGACACCATCGACGTGACGGACCCCAACACCAACAGCAACGTTCACGTCTACTACATCGCCGGAGACGCGGCCTCTCTGGAGCTTCGGAAGCGAGCGCCGGGCGAGTCGACCAAGCAGAGCCAGCGGTTGTACTCCGCTAACCTCGGTCTGGTCAACGCCGCACCCCAGCTGGAGCAACCCGAGTACCTGCGACTCACCGACAGTCAGATGCACCCGTGGCTCGGCGCTGATATGGAGGTTATCGCGTACCTCGATGCACCGTACACGGTCCGATGGACCGACAACGACGGCGACGGCACCGAACCGACCAACGCCCTACTCAACGTCCCGGTCATGCGGGGGTCGAGTGAGGTGCGTGGCCTCACCGCCGCAATCAAGGCGGCGATGGGGCAGGCGTAGGAGTCTCACAATGCCATTTTCGAGCGATTACACGCCGATATGGGAGAGCGACAGCACCCCCGGCGAGGACTTCGAGCAATCGGTCACTTTCGAGGCGACCGACGCCGACAGCGACGAGTCCGTACCGGGGAGCAACAGTCAGACGAACGGCCCGCTGACGGCGACCGTCGAGCGGTCCGGCTGGAGCCAAGACGATGTGATGATGGCCGCCCAGCTCATCAACATCCTACTGTTCCTCGCACTCGTTTACGAGGCTTTCAGCGACGGTGATAGCCGATGAGCGAACTCAACGGGATGGAGCAATGGGTGGCTGAGAGGGATGATATGGTCATCGAGGACGACGGGAGCATCACCAACACCGAAACGGGAGTCAACACCGCCGACGACGACAGCGGCAACGCGCCCATCTACGACGACGATACGAGTAGCTGGGACGAGGCGGTGAACGGGTCGGACACGTCGACGGACTCCAGCTCCTCGGACAGCGACGGGGTGAGCATCGGGGACGACTCCGACGGCGACGACAACCCCGTAGCGTCCAACGGCATCAGCCTCGACGCCCTCCGCAGTAGTCTCAGCAACAATCTGCGGTACGGCGGGGAACCGACCGACCGACAGATACAGGCCGCCGAGGAGTTCGGCGGAATCACCGTCAGCGGCCAGCGCATCGGCTACCCTGACGAGAGCGAGACGACCACGGACGACTACGAGGGCGGGATGCCCTCGGACCACTACGGCGACGACCCGGACGCCAACAACGAGGACGGCCCCAACGTCCTCGATGGCGACGGGGACGGTCAGGTTAACGTCCCCGGACCTGACGACAGCACGGATTCGGGAGGCGTCAACGACGCCGACCCGGACAACTCCGAGGGAGCCACACCGCCCAACGCGCCCCGTCAGCCTGACGACCGAGGCGACGGCGGCCACCAGCAGGGCATCCCGGCACAGCTCCGAGCGACCATCGAGCAGAACCCCGAGGCCGTCGGTATCGTAGTCGCGCTGGCCGGACTCATCGCCAGTCAGCGAGGAGGTGCCCATGCCGGAAACTGAGGCTGTCGTCGAGGACATGGACGACGCCGAGGTAGAGACTCAGCGCCAGCGAATCAAGCAGGAGGGCGGTCAGGCGTGACGGTCATCCCGAAGCCTGAACCCGGCGACGTGGGGTACAACGACCCCATCACCCGCGAGCTGGACCCCGGACAACAGCTCGTCGTCACCTTCGAGCCGCGCCAGCGTATCACCGAGTTCGTCCTGCCGTTCCTCGCGATGAGCAAGCACCCGGACTCGTCTTACGAGGTGTGGATGGACGGCCAGCGCGTCTACGGCCCGTCGCCCATCCCGCCGACGGACATAGACGATATGGTGCCGACGTTCATCCCGGCAAAGCGGTTCGAGAGCCGTCTTACCGTCTACTGCCGCAACCTCTCGGACACGACGACCCGCACGTACACAGTCCAACCTATCGGCTGGGAGGTGAGCGGCGAGTGACCATCTACTCTAACGGCAGAGTGGAGGACATACTGAACGTCCAAGACGAGGACGGCAACCCGCAGGCCCCCAGCAACGAGAAGCGGCAGAAGTCGATTGAGGCCGCGGTCAGCAACCCCGACGGTGCGACCATCCAGACGGTGACGACCTCGGGGACCGACCCGGAGCAACTGCCGGACCTGACGATACCGGACGGGGGCGCGGCGCTCATCGTCTACCTTCCCGGCAACAGCGGCGACGTGTACCTCGGAGACGCCGCCGAGCAGTTCGTACCGCTGACCGACCCCGGCAACGTATTCGGCTGGGAGGGCACCACGACCGCAGACCTGCACATCAAG